>JACPUR010000036.1 GCA_016192135.1 Candidatus Tectomicrobia bacterium
CAGGCGCGTGCCCTTCAGCGAGCGCGAGACCGTCCTCCGCTACGCCGAGCACTGGAAGAGGCGCTCCCTGCGGGAGGCCGCGCTGAAGGATTAGCGCCGGGCCCGCGCTCCTCAATAAATTTCAGTTTCCCGCCGCATCCCGCCCGCGTTTTCTCAATGCGAAACGCGCCCCGTCTCGACCTGAAACGCATCCTCCATCTCAATGAGAGAAAGAAACGGCGCGGGCGGAAAAAGCGATCCGCCTCACAGCCGAGCGGCGGTTTCGCGCGTTACATGCTCAGCAAGGAGACAATTTTTCCATCTCGTGGAGGCCGCCCCGATGACCCTGGCCGCAGCAGCAGGCGCCCTGCTCGCCTTCGGCGAGGAGTTCTCTCGGCAGGCGTTCTACTCGATGCTCCAGCGGTCGGGCGTCGAGAAGGTCCGCATCTGCGTCTCGTGCCAGGACGCGATGAGCACGCTGAACCAGTCGGCCCGGAAGTGGAACCTCCTGCTCCTGGACAGCCGCATCTCCCGGGGGCTCGACACCGTCCGCGAGATTCGCAGGCGGATGGGACCGCACATCAAGATCCTGATGGTGTTCTCGGGCCCCACCAAGGAGGCGGTCGCGGAGGCGATCGAGGCGGGAGTGGACGACATCATGATCTACCCCGTCTCCCAGGCCACGCTCGAGAAGAAGCTCGCGCGCCACGTGAGCCTGCAGCAGTCCAAGGTCACCGCCTTCAAGCGGGCGGACCGCGCCGCCGACGTCTTCACGGCGAGCCAGTAGAGGCGCCCGCCGCCCGGCGCCCCGGGCATCCCCCCATTTCGCGCTTTCGCGGGTTTCCCGCGCGGGAGATTCGCGCCCCGCGCGAAGCAAAGACCCCCCGGCTCAGGACTCGGCCGGCCCCGGCTCCTCGCGCGCCGGCGCGAGGAGCGACGCCACCACGCCCCCCGCCAGGATGAAGACGACCATCCCCAGCAGGTAGAAGTTGTAGTTTGGGCCCATCAGGTCCCTGAACCAGTCGGCCACCAGCATCTTGCCTCCGACCAGCACCAGCACCAGGGCGAGCGACACCTTGAGATAGCGGAACTTGTCCATCAGGCTGGCCAGGGCGAAGAAGAGCGAGCGCAGCCCCAGGATGGCGAAGACGTTGCTGGTGAAGACCAGGTTCGGGTCCGCCGTGATGGCGAAGATGGCCGGGATGGAGTCCACGGCGAACAGCACGTCCGTCGTCTCCACCGCGATGAGCGCGAGGGCGAGGGGGGTGAGCATCAGCGTCCCCGCCCCCGTCTTCTCGACGGCCTCGTCCCGCACGGCGAGCGCGCCCGGCATCTCCAGCTCCCGCGAGGCGGAGGTCCCGGCCCGAACCACGAAATGGTTGCCGTGGTAGCGCCCGGTGACGGGAAAGAAGCGCCGCGCCAGCCGGATCATGTAATTCTGCTCGGGGTCCACCGGCTCGTCGCCCATCGTGAGCATCTTCACGCCCGCATAGATCAAGAAAACGGCGAAGAGATACAGGATCCAGTGGAACTCGGCGACCAGCTTGGCCCCCACCACGATCATCACGCCGCGCATCACCAGGGCGCCCAGGATGCCCCAGAAGAGGACCCGGTGCTGGTAGCGCGGCGGGACGCTGAAGTAGCGGAAGATGATGAGGATAACGAAGAGGTTGTCCATGCTGAGGGAGATCTCGACGATGTAGCCCGTGAGGTATTTCACGGCCGCGGGCACCCCGGTGTTGTACGTCTTGTCCACCGCGTCCAGCGTCTCCCCCATCCCCAGCCAGCGGCCCTCGTACGCGAAGTAGATGAAGATGGAGAAGGCGAGGCTCAGCGAGATCCAGAAGGCGGACCAGCCGAGGGCCTCCCTCATCGACACCACGTGCGCCTCGCGGTGAAAGACGCCGAGGTCCAGCGCCAGCATCAGCAGGACGAACACCAGGAAGAGCACCCACACCCAGACCATCTGGCCCTCCGCAGCCGTGAACCTCATCCCCCCATCGAGAAGGAGGGCCCCGGGCCCGCCTCCCCGCGCGCCGCCTCGCGGCGAAACCCCCGAAGACTTGCATTTTTCGGGTCCTCGTGACAACTTCCCCTCCGTTCTCCTTGCGCCGGCGGCGCCCCCAGTCCACGGACATCCCGGCCCTCCGGCCAGGGGGACGGATGCAATGTCTCCGGCCCGAAGACGCCGCCCCCTTTCTCGCGCCGAGGCCGTCCATGGACCTTCCCTTCGACGCCCGCAAGCTCGACGCCCTCATGGAGAAAGAGGGCGTGGACCTGCTGCTCGCCTCCTCCAAGGACAACGTGGCCTACCTCCTGGGGGGCTACCGGTTCTTCTTCTTCGCCCACAAGGACGCCATCGGGGTGAGCCGCTACCTCCCCCTGCTCGGCTACCGGCGCGGGAGCCCGGAGAAGGCTTTCTACCTCGGCAACTCGATGGAATCATGGCAGCAGGAGTGGGAGCCCCTCTGGGTGCCCGAGGCGGCCAACAGCCACTGGCACAGCGAGAAGGCCGCCAAGGACGCCGCCGGGCGCATCCGCAAGCTCGGCCTCGGGAAGGGCGCCATCGCCGTCGAGAAGGGCTTCCTGCCCGCCGACGCCTACCTCGCGCTCCAGGAAGAGCTGCCCGACGCCCGCCTCGTGGACGCCCACCTCATCCTGGAGGAGCTCCGGGCGGTCAAGCGGCCCGGGGAGCTGGCCCTGCTCAGACAGGCCTCGGAGGCCATCATCGACTGCATGGTCCAGGTGATGACCACCACCCCCGCGGGCGCCACCACCCTCGACATCGCCGAGCGGGTGCGCAAGGAGGAGGTCCAGCGCGGCCTCCACTTCGAGTACTGCCTCACCGCCGCGGGCCCGGGCTGGAACCGCGCGCCCTCCGCGAGGAACCGCTGGGAGAGGGGCCGCGCCCTCTCCCTCGACTCGGGCGGCAACCTGCACGGCTACCTGGGCGACCTGGCCCGCATGGCCGTCATGGGCGAGCCCACCCCCCTCATGGAGGAGGTGATGGGCGAGGTGGAGGCCATCCAGATGGCGGCGCGCTCGGCCGTGCGCCCCGGGGCCACCGGCGCGGAGATCTTCGAGAAGGCCCTGGCCGAGCAGGCCAAGTGCCCCCACAAGGGCGAGCTCGTCTTCGTCGCGCACGGGATGGGCATCATCCAGCACGAGGCCCCGCGGCTCACCTCGGCCGGGGTGGTCCCCTACCCCGGGCCCTACGAGAGCCGGCCCCTCGAGGCGGGCATGGTGCTCTCCATCGAGACCGACCTGAAGAACGCCGAGGCGGGCTTCGTGAAGATCGAGGACACCGTCGTCGTCACCCCGGCGGGATGGGAGGCCTACGGCGACCGCGCCCGCGGCTGGACCGTCTGCGCCGGATAGGTTGCCCGCCGGCATGGGCGCCGCCCGCGAAAGCCGCATCCCCCTCCCCCTGATCCCCTTCGTCCACACCCCATCCGCCGGGCGGAGCCCCGCCCCGCGCGAGGAGCGCGCATGAAACGCCGGACCGGCTCGGACCTCATGCTGGAAACCCTCTTGAGCGAGGGCGTCCGCCACATCTTCGGCAACCCCGGCACGACCGAGCTTCCGCTCATGGACGCCCTCGTGACCGAGAAGGGCCTCCAGTACGTCCTCTGCCTCCAGGAGTCCGTCGCGGTGGGGGCGGCCGAGGGCTACGCCTTCGCCTCGGGGGGCCCCGGCATCATCAACCTCCACGTGGCGCCCGGGCTCGGGAACGCCATGGGGATGCTCTACAACTCGAAGCGGGCGGGGACGCCCCTGGTCGTCACGGCGGGGAACCAGGGCCAGGAGGGCCACCTGTGCGAGACCGTCCTCTGGGACGACCTCCCGCGCATGGCCGCGCCCTTGACCAAGTGGGCCTACGAGGTCCGCCGGGTGGAGGACCTCGAGCTGGCCCTGCGGCGGGCCATCAAGGTGGCTCTCGCGCCCCCCACGGGGCCGGTGTTCCTCTCCCTGCCGGGGGACGTGATGCTCGCCCCGCCCCCCGCGATGGCGGGCAAGCCCACCCGGGTCGCGGCCGGCTTCCCGGCCGCCGGGGAGGCCATCCGCCGCGCCGCCGGGGCCCTGGCCGCGGCCAAGCGGCCCGCCGTCGTGGCCGGCTCGGGGGTGACGCGCTCGGGCGCCCTCGGGGAGCTCGTCCGCCTGGCCGAGGCGGCTGGGGCCCAGGTCTTCGGGGAGAGCGCCTCGAACACCATCTCCTTCCCGCTCGGCCACCCCCTCTACTCGGGCGAGCTGCTGCGCGTGGCCAAGCCCCTGCGGGCCCAGCTCGAGGGCTTCGACCTCCTTTTCTTCATCGGCACCGAGGCCTTCATCCTCTCCTTCCCGCCGGACGTGGCCATCATCCCCCCCTCGACCCGCACCATGCACCTCGACCTGAACGCGTGGGAGATCGGCAAGAACTTCCCGGCCGACCCCGCCCTGATGGGGGACCCGAAGACGACCCTCCCGCTCCTGACCGCCGCGCTGGAGGGGGCGCTCGGGGAAGCCGGGCGGGAGCGCGTGAAGGAGCGCCGCCGGGAGGCCGAGCGCGCGGCCGGGGAAATCCGGAAGAAGCAGGAGCCGCCCGCCCTCACCCCGGAGAGCGAGGCCGCCGAGGGGATGCCCCCCGCCGTCTTCCAGGCCGCCCTCCGGGACACCCTCCCGCGCGGCTGCGCCCTGGTGGACGAGTCCATCACCACCGGGGGGCCGGGGCTCCGCCGGGCCATCGCGGGGAAGGCCGAGCACTTCTTCGGGATGAAGGGCGGGGGGATCGGTCTGGGGCTCCCGACCGCGCTCGGGGTGAAGGTGGCGATGCCCGAGCGGCCCGTGGTGTGCGTCTCGGGGGACGGCTCGGCCATGTACACCATCCAGACGCTCTGGTCCGCCGCCCGCTACGGCGTGGCCTGCGTCTGGATCGTCGCGAACAACCGCAGCTACCGCATCCTCAAGGAGCGCATCCTGAACCTCCAGGGGAACGCCCAGGAGCTCCGCCGCTTCGTGGCGATGGACCTTAGCGACCCCGAGGTGGGCTTCGCCGGGCTGGCCGAGGGGATGGGGGTCAAGGGCCGGCGGGCCGGCTCGGCCCGGGAGCTCAAGCTCGCCCTCAAGGACGCCCTCGCCTCCGGGAAGCCCTGCCTCATCGACGCGCGCATCGAGAACGAGGCGCTGGAGCGGGGGTGAGGGGGGAATCCAAAAAGATGGTTCACTCCGCAGGGTGGCCTTCCCCTCTCCCCTTGGGAGAGGGTGGAGCATCCAAGCGTGCCGCTTGGATGCTCCGGGTGAGGGAGGCCCCGGCGCCACGGCCCCTCACCCCCATCCCCTCTCCCAGGGGGAGAGGGGAGCAGAACCTATCGAGAGCGCGCCGAGGAACAGGCGCATGAGCGGGCGCCTGATTCGACTTCACGGCTACCCCACCCCCAGCCCGGCCGCTAGGGCCTCGAGCGCCTTCTCGAAGCAGCCCATCGGGGCGCGCACGACCCCGGCCCCAACCTGGCCCACCCCCGGCTTCTTGTGGGCGATGCCCGTGTTGATGACGGGGGCCACCCCCAGCTCCACCACCTTCCGCACGTCGATGCCCTGCGGCACCCCCTGGAAGTCGAGGGGGGGAAGCGTCCAGTCCTGTGAGCGCCCGGCCGCGATCTCGTACATCTCCTGGGTGTAGCCCAGGGCGTCCGCCGCCCGGCCCGCCCCCACGAAGCCCGCCACGGCCGGGGAGGCCGCCATGGCGAAGCCCCCGAGCCCCACCGTCTCGACGATGGCCGAGTCCCCCATGTCGGGGTTCGCGTCCGCCTCGGAGAAGCCCGGGAAGTAGAGCCCCCGCGGCATCCCGGCCGGGGCGGTGAACCACGCCTCCCCCGTCCCGCTCACCCGGACGCCGAAGTCCGTCCCGTTCCGGCTCATGGCGGTGACGAGGGTCGAGCCCTCGACGCCGTTCGCGGGGTCGGTGATGGCCTTTCCCATGGCCATGGCGATGTTGAGGAAGAACTGGTCGTTCCCCCCGATGAAGGCGAGCGCCTCCGCGAGCCCGTCCCCCTCCGCCGCCCGGGCGAGCCAGGGGGCCATCTCCCGCAGGAAGAGCCCGGTGCAGGCCGTGTTGCGCTGGTGCATCTCGTCCCCCATCGCGAGCCCCCGCGCCACCAGGCTCCGCAGCGGGAGCCCGCCCCGCAGGCGCAGCGCCCGCCCGAGGAGGGGGCCCAGCCCCTCCCCCAGCCAGCGGAGCCGGGCCAGTACCTCGGGGTCGTTCCCCCCGAAGCGCATCACCTTCCCCAGCCCCTCGTTCAGGGTGCAGAAGGCCCGGTTCCCGAAGGCGCGGTTCTCGACCGCCATGACGGGCATGCTCCGCGTCGTGATCCCCGTCATGGGCCCCACCGCCCCGAAGTGATGGTTGGGGTGAAAAGCCACCCCGCCCCCGGCCGCGAGGCGCTCCGCCTCCGCCAGGTCCCCCGCCCAGCCCTCCAGCACCAGCGCCCCCGCCACCGCCCCCTTGAGGGGGCCGCACATCCGCCCCCACTCGATGGGCGGGCCGGCGTGGAGGGCCACCCGCTCCCCCTGGGCGAGCGCGGGGATGGCCTCCCCCGCCGGGAGGACGTCCACCAGCACCGGCTCCGCCGCCTGGAGCCGCCCCAGGACCTCCTCATTCGCCCGGCCGATGATCCCCACGGCGCCTCCCCGAAAAAAAATGCCCCCTGGGCGGTCTTAGATATAACTAATTGATATTACGTATGTTATAGGCATATCCACCAGTCATCTTATCCTGGAATATCGTGAAATATCCTGAACATTTCTGAACGCGATGGATGAACGGACTCTCGCCTCCACATCTGTAGGGGCGTATTGCAATACGCCCCTACCTTTCCCTCCCGGCAAACCGGAGGCGGTCCCTCCGCCCCTAGAGAAGATACACCCCCCGCGCCGGAAGCCACTTACACCAATTTCGCGCACCTTCGCGCAAACCGCGCCGGTTTCGCGCGGGGAGAAACCCTCCGCCGGGCGGTCCGCAGGGGCGGACCTTGCGTCCACCCTCCGTGAATGGCAAAGGGACGAATACAAGATTCCCCCCCACGGACCATTCAGGCACCGGGATTTGGGGCGGATTGCGTAAGCTCTCTACACCCCCTCCCCCCACCTCGTCTCCCTCAGGTTCTCCACCAGCACCCTCCCCGCCTTCACGACATACCGCTTCTCGGGCTGGTCGATGAGGATGTCGTCGAAGTTCTCGGTGTCGAGGACGACGAAGTCGGCGTCCCGGCCGGGGGCGATGCCGTAGCGGTCCTCCACCCCGAGCACCTTGGCGGCGCTCTCCGTGAACATGGGGGGGATGAGGACGCGATCCGAGGCCCCGCTCATGTGGGCGACCGAGGCGAGGAGGAGGCCGATCTCCAGGAGGTCGCCCCGGCCGGAGGGGGTGAAGGCGTTGCGGATGTTGTTCGAGGCGATGGAGACGTTGACCCCCGCGCGGAGGAGGTCCTTGACCCGGGTGAGGCTGCGGTGGCGGGGGGGCACGGGGCCCCGCCCGCAGAGGAAAAGGTCGGTGGCGGGCAAGGGCAGGACGTGGATGCCCGCCTCGGCGATGAGCGAGACGATGCGGGCGGCCGCCCCCTCGTCCATGGCGCCGAGGGAGGTCAGGTGGCCCACGGCGACCCGGCCCTGGAGGCCCTGGGCGAGGGTGCGCCGGGCGACGGACTCGATGCGGCGGTCCCCGGGGTCGTCGGTGAAGTCGAGGTGGAGGTCGACGTCTTTCCCGAACTCCCCGGCCAGGCGGAAGACGATGTCGAGGTGGCGCTCGGGGTCGAGGTCGTTGTAGGGCACGCCCCCCACGGCGTCCCCGCCCATCCGGAGGGCCTCGCGCATGAGGTCCTCGGTGCCGGGCTGCTGCTCGATGCCCTCCTGGGGGAAGACGACGATCTGGAGGTCCACCCAGCCCCGCCAGGCCTCCCGGAGCTCGAGGGCGGCCTCCATGCCCTGGAGGCCCACGATGGGGTCCACCTCGGCCTGGGCGCGGGCGCGGGTCGCGCCGTGGCGGAGGAGGAGCTTGAGGGCGCGCCCGGAGCGCTCGTGGATGTCGCGCTTCGTGACCCGGCGCTTGAGCTCCAGGGTGATGGCGATGGCGTCCTGGAGGGTGCCGGAGAGGTTGGGGCGGCGCTCCTCGAGGAAGGCCTTGTCGAGGTGGATGTGGCTCTCGATGAAGCCGGGGAGGACGGCGCGGCCCCCCAGGTCCACCTCTTCCGGCCGGGCCGCCCGGGCGGGGCCGCGCCCGCTCCGCCCCGTCTCCGCCGGGCGGGCGGGGGCGACGGAGCAGAACTTCCCGCCCTCCACGAAAAGGTCGTGGAGCGCGCCCCCGGACGAGAGGCGGGCGTTCCGGAACACGGTTCCATCTTCGGGACGCTGGCTCACGCGGCGCCTCTCCACGCTGGGGTGCATTTCCGGAGCCGGCTCTGGGGCGACGGCCATCCATACCCTTCCGGGCGCGCGGGGGCAAGGGGCCGGGGGGAACGTCCAACTTCACCTTGACCCGCCCAGGGAAACATGGGAGAAATGCCCCATTGGTTGCAGGTCTTTCGGCCCGCAGGAAAATGCGCTTTCTGGACATCGTGACGGGGCTGTTTCCAACGCGGCGGGAGAGCGTTTTTGTTTTTGGGCTCTGGCACGGGCGCCGTTCCTTGAGGGCTGAATGAACGTATTCCACCTGCGGAACTTCGTCGAGCTCTGCTACAACAGCCTCTCCTACGCGGCGCTTCTCTTCCTGCTGGCGAGCGGCCTCTCGATCATCTTCGGCGTCATGCGCATCGTGAACCTGGCGCACGCCGCCTTCTTCCTGCTGGGCGGCTACATCGCCCTCTCGGTGTACCGGGTGCTGGGGACGGCGCTGTGGACCCTCCCGGTGGCGATGGTGGTGGGGGGCGGGGTCGTGGCGGCGCTGGCGATGTTCATCGAGCGCTACTTCCTGCGCCGCCTGGGGCAGGACACCCTGGCCCAGGTGCTCGTCACCGTGGGCTTCGCCTTCATCCTGTTCGACACGAACATCCTCATCTGGACGGGGGACAACTACATGCTCCACCGCCCGTGGCCGCTGGACGACAGCACGGTCATCGGCGGCATCTCCTTCCCCCGCTACCGCGCCTTCATGATCCTCTCGGCCGTGATGGTGTGGGCGATCCTCTACTTCGCGATCGAGCGGACCCGGGCCGGGGCCATCGTGCGGGCCACGGTGGACGACCCCCAGATGGCCCGGGGCGTGGGCATCAACACCAACATCGTGCAAATGAGCATCTACGGCCTAGGGGTGTTCCTCTCGGCCATGGGGGGCGTGGTAGGGGGCGCCTTCCTCGGCGTCTCGCCCGGCATCGACTTCCAGGTGCTCCCCTACGCTTTCGCGGTGGTCATCATCGGGGGCCTCGGGAGCCTGACCGGAGCGGTGGTGGGGAGCCTGGTGGTGGGCTTCGTCGAGAATTTCGGCACCGCGCTCTTCCCCGAGCTTTCCTACTTCGCCCTGTTCGCCCCGATGGCCGTCATCCTGGCCATCAAGCCGACGGGCCTCTTCGGGAGAGGCTGACCGTGGGCTCCAGCTCCTTCATCGAACGCCGGCGGATGAAGTACGCGCTCGTCGTGCTGGCGGCCGTCGCGGTCGTCACTCCGTTCCTGGACGACTACTACCAGACCATCGTCACGCGCTCGTTCATCTTCGCCATCATGGCAATCAGCCTGGACATCCTGATGGGCTACACCGGCCTCTCCTCGCTGGGCCACGGGGCCTATTTCGCCTTCGGCGCCTACTCGGCCGCCATCCTCGCCACGAAGGTGCCGGGGGTGAGCATCTTCGTCCTGTTCGCGGCGGCGCTGGGCCTCTCGTGCCTGCTCGCCGCCTTCCTGGGGCTCCTGGCCATCCGGGCGGTGGGGGTGTACTTCCTGATGATCACCCTGTCGTTCGCGATGGTGGTCTGGGGCCTCGTGTACCGCTGGCACACGGTGACGGGGGGCGACAACGGCATCGCGGTCCTGAACATCCCGACTTTCCTGGGGATGCCCATCGGGGAATCGACGCCCTTCTTCTTCTTCACCTTCGGCGTGTTCCTGTGCGTCCTGAGCGTCCTCTACATCCTCGTGCAGAGCCCCTTCGGGAAGAGCTTGATCGGCATCCGGGAGCGCGAGGCGCGGATGAAGATGCTGGGCTACAACACCTGGCTCCACAAGTACCTGGCGTTCGTCATCTCGGGCACCTTCGCCGGCATTTCGGGAATGCTCTGGACGCTCCAGAACCGCTTCGTCGGCCCGACCGACGTCGAGCTGGTGACCTCGGTGGAGGCCCTGCTGATGGTGGCCCTGGGCGGGCCCTCCACCCTCGTGGGACCTATTTTCGGCGCCTTCATCATCACCTTCCTGCGCTACTGGGTGAGCCTCTACGTCGAGCGGTGGTACATCATCCTGGGCGCGACCTATATCGTGACCGTCCTTTATGCCCGGGAAGGCGTCCTGGGCAAGTTCGAAGCCATCATGGCCCGGAGAAGGTCCCGGGCAAACAGCGAGCCGGCCCTCCCGCAGAGCCAGAAGCAGACAACGGAGTCACATACTTGACGGCTCCGGCTTCAGGCTCACGTCCGCTCCCGGCGCAACCCCTCCGGGGCAGGCGCGGGGAGCATTCCGCAGGGGAGGAAGCACCATGAAAGCGAAATGCACCGCCGTAGTCGCAGTGGCTTGCCTTGCCTTCGCGGCCGGGGCGGCCCAGGGAGCCCAGAAGGAGGTGCGGATTGGCTTCCTCGCGCCCATGACGGGCCCCAACGCCCAGATCGGCAAGGACATGAGCAACGGCTTCATGATGTATCTCGAACAGATCAAGTACCAGATGGGGCCGCTCAAGGTGAAGTTCATCCTCGAGGACAAGGAGAGCAAGCCCCCCCTGGCCGTGGCCAAGGCCCAGAAGCTCATCCAGCGCGACAAGGTGCACATGTTCCTGGGCGGCCTGCTGGCGCCCACGGGCTACGCCCTGGCGCCCGTGGCCGACCGCTTCAAGGTGCCCTACATCTCCCCCGCTCCCGCGGGCGAGGACCAGACCCAGCGCCAGCGCGCCAAGTACTACGCCCGCCTCTCCTTCGCGAGCGGCCAGTGCCAGCACGCCCTGGGCGACTGGGCCTACGAGAACGGCATGCGCCGCGTCGCCACCGTGGCCGCCGACTACGCCTTCGGCTACGAGTCGGTCGGGGGCTTCCAGCGGACATTCGAGGAGAAGGGCGGCAAGGTCGTCGCGAAAATCTGGCCCAAGCTCTTCTCGGTGGACTACGGCCCCTATCTGCCCCTCATCCCCCGGGACGCGGACGCCGTCTACACCCTGATGGTGGGGCCCATGTCCCTGGCCTTCCCCAAGCAGTTCAAGGCGGCCGGCTTCAAGATGGCCCTCCTCGGCGGCACGACGAGCGCCGACGAGTTCATCCTCCCCAACATGGGGGACGAGGCCATCGGCTACGTCACGGCCTCCCACTACAGCGCGGCCCTGGACACCCCCAGGAACCATGCGTTCGTGAAGGAGTTCCAGCAGCGCTACGGGAAGATGGCCTCCTACTACACCGAGAACTCCTACACCGCGGCGCAGGCGATCCACGAGGCGCTCAAGATGATCAATTACGCGCCCGAGAAGACAGACGCATTCCTCGCCGCGCTCAAAACCATCCGCATGAACGCCGTCCGCGGCCCGATCTACCTCGATCAACACGCCAATCCCGTGCAGAACTGCTACATCCGCAAGGTCGAGCGCGCCGCCGGCGACCGCAACAGCCTGGGCGTGAAGGCCAATTCCCTTTGGAACATCGTGATAAAGACGTACCCGGCGGTGAGCCAGTTCTGGACCTACAAGCCGGAGGAGTTCCTGAAGAACCCGGTGTACGACAAGAACTTCCCGCCCTGCAAGTTCTGCGGGACGAACTAAGGCCCGCTTCGTGGGCCCGGCGGCGATCGGCCCCGCCGCCGGGGGTCCGATTTGGGATGTGACTTCGCCGCACATGGGCCGCATTCATGGGAGCGTCCGGGCGGCCGTTTTCACCGCCATCCTCGATAAGGTATCATGGCCCCACACGGCGAAAACTGCTGGTAGGGCCTGCATGAGCATCCCAAAGTTCCCCTGTCCATGAAGGGAGGGATCACGATGAAAGTCAGATGGATAGCGGCGCTGGTGGCCGGCGCCTTCGCGCTCGCCCTGGCGGGCGCAGCGCAGGCGGCGGCGAAGGAAGTGCGCATCGGCTTCATCGCGCCGATGACCGGCCCCTTCGCGCAGGTCGGCAAGGACATGACGAACGGCTTCCTGATGTACCTGGAGCAGAACAAGAACAAGATGGGCCCGCTGACCGTCAAGTTCACCATCGAGGACTACGAGGCCAAGCCCCCCGTCGCCGTGGCCAAGGCCCAGAAGCTCATCCAGCGCGACAAGGTGCACGTCTTCCTGGGCGGCCTGCTGGCCCCCACGGGCTACGCCCTGGCGCCCGTGGCCGACCGCTTCAAGGTCCCCTACCTCTCCCCGGCTCCCGCGGGCGACGACCAGACCCAGCGCGTGCGGGCCAAGTACTACGCCCGCATCTCCTTCACGAGCAGCATGTGCCAGCACCCCCTGGGCGACTGGGCCTATGAGCAGGGCATGCGCCGCATCGTCACCGTGGGCGCCGACTACGCCTTCGGCTACGAGACGGTGGGCGGCTTCCAGGCCGGGTTCGAGGACAAGGGCGGCAAGATCGTCGCCAAGGTGTGGCCCAAGCTGGGCACCGTGGACTTCGGCCCCTACCTGCCCCAGATCCCGCGCAACGTGGACGCCGTCTACACCCTGATGGTGGGGCCGATGTCCCTGGCCTTCCCGAAGCAGTTCAAGGCGGCCGGGTTCACCATGCCCTTGCTCGGCGGCACGACCAGCGCGGACGAGTTCATCCTCCCCAGCATGGGCGACGAGGCCATCGGCTACATCACGGCCTCGCACTACAGCGCCGCCATCGACACCCCCAAGAACCACGCCTTCGTGAAGGAGTTCCAGAAGCGCTACGGGAAGATGGCCTCCTACTACTCCGAGGCCGCCTACACCAGCGCCCTCTACATCCACGAGGCCCTCAAGCGCACCGGCTACAATCCCGACAAGACCGAGGTCTGGCTCAACGAGCTGAAGAAGATCCGCCTGGACGCCGTCCGCGGCCCGATGTATCTCGACCAGTACGCCAACCCCGTGCAGAACTGCTACATCCGCAAGATCGAGCGTCAGCCGGGCGATTACAAGAACCTGGGCGTGAAGCCCAACTCGCTGTGGAACATCGTCATCAAGACCTACCCGGCCGTGAGCCAGTTCTGGAAGTGGACGCCGGGGGAATTCCTGAAGCATCCCGTGTACAACAAGGATTACCCGCCCTGCAAGAACTGCGGGCAGTAGCCTTTTTGCGGAGCCGCCGCCCGGAGGGGCCTCCGGGCGGCGGCTCCGGCTCAACCGAAGGGAACGGGATTTGGCGACCGGCGAGCAGCCCCGCCTGGAGCTCCGGGGGGTTTCCAAGCACTTCGGCGGCCTCCACGCCGTCGAAGACGTGAACCTGCGCCTCACCCGCGGGGGCCGGCACGGCATCCTGGGGCCGAACGGGGCGGGCAAGACCACCCTTTTCAACCTCATCACCGGCGTCCTGCCCCTCACTTCGGGGAGCATCTCCCTGTTCGGGCAGGACGTCTCCCGGGAGCCCACCCACAAGCGGACGGCCCTGGGGATGGCGCGGACCTTCCAGATCACCAGCCTCTTCCCGAAGATGACGGTGCTCGACAACGTCCTGCTCGCGGTGCAGGGCCTGCGCCCCATGAAGCTGATGATGCTCAAGCCCCTCACCTCCTACGGGAACGTGTACGACAAGGCCGAGAAGCTGCTGACCGACGTGAACTTCTGGCACCTGCGCGACACCCAGGTGCGCAACCTCTCCCACGGCGAGCAGCGCCAGCTCGAAGTGGTGCTGGGGCTGGCCAGCGACCCGACGGTCCTCCTGCTGGACGAGCCCTCCGCCGGCCTCGCCACGGGCGAGTCGCGCGAGATGGCGCAGTTCCTCAACTCGCTCGACAAGGACCTCTCCATCCTCATCATCGAGCACGACCTGGACGTCCTCTTCGGCGTCGTCTCGCGCATCACGGTGCTGCACTACGGCAAGGTGCTCCTCGAGGGCCCGAGCGACCAGGTCCGGAACGATTCGCAGGTCAAAGAGATCTACTTGGGGAAGGGCTGAGAGGTGGCCGCGCTCCTGTCCGTCGAGGACATCCACACCTACTACGGCGACTCCTACATCCTCCAGGGGCTCTCCCTCGAGGTGCGCGAGGGGGAGGCGCTCGGCGTCCTCGGCCGCAACGGGATGGGGAAGACCACCCTCATCAACTCCATCATGGGCTTCGTCCAGCCCCGGCGGGGGCGGATCGTCTTCCAGGGCAAGGACATCACCCGCACCCCGAGCTTCGAGACCTGCAACATGGGCATCGGGCTCTGCCCCCAGGGGCGGCGCGTGTTCCCCACCCTCACCGTGCGCGAGAACCTGCTGGTGGCCCACCAGGCCCGCAACGGCAAGAGCCGCTGGGACCTCAGCGCCGTCTACGAGCTCTTCCCCCGGCTGGGGGAGCGCCACGCCCAGCGCGCGGGCTCCCTCTCCGGCGGGGAGCAGCAGATGCTCGCCGTCGCCCGGGCGCTCGTGACCAATCCCGCCTGCCTCATCCTGGACGAGCCCTCCGAGGGCCTCGCCCCCCTCATCATCCAGCACATGGGCGAGGCCATCCGGAAGCTCCGCGAGGAGGGCCTGGCCATCCTCCTCGTCGAGCAGAACACCCCCTTCGCCCTCAAGGTGGTGGACCGGGTGAACATCGTCACGAAGGGGAGGGTGGTCCACGACCTCTCGCCCGAGGCGCTTTGGGCGAACGAGGAGATCAAGCACACCCACCTGGGGATCGGATAGGCGGGCCTTCATCGCGGCATCAAGGCGAACCGGCCGCCCTCCCCGCCAAGGGAGGGCAGTTTTTTTCATTTCGCGCCGAGTCATTCTGTAGGGGCGATGCTTGTCATCGCCCCATGCAAAAGGGGCGAACACGAGGTTCGCCCCTACAAACCAATGCGGGCAGGCCCCTGTGCTTACCCACAGGGCGAACACGAGGTTCGCCCCTACAGACCATTCGCCCAGGTTTTCCTGATCCGTAGGGGCGCACGGCCGTGCGCCCCTACATATTTTGGGCGCTCACCCGCCTGGCGGTTCCCCGGAGGCCTACCCCTTCCCATCTTTCCCCTTTTTCACGAGCGCCAGGGCCACCCGGTCGGGGGCGAGGGGGAGGCGCCTGAAGCGCACCCCGGTCGCGTCGTAGACCGCGTTGGCGATGGCCGCCGCCGTCGGCACCGTCACCTGCTCCCCCGCCCCCTTGGCGCCGTAGGGGCCGTTCGAGTAGGGATCCTCGACGATGATGGCCTCGACCCGGGGCATGTCCGCCACGGTGGGGGCCAGGTAGCCGTGCATGTCGGGGTTGAGCATGCGGCCCCCGCGCTGGACGATCTCCTCCATGAGGCAGAAGCCCACCCCCATGTAGACGCCCCCGTCGATCTGCTGCCGCACGCCGAGGGGGCTGATGGCCCGGCCCACGTCGTGGGCCGCCCAGACCCCGGTCACCTCGATCTCCCCCGTCTCGGGGTCCACCAGCACCTCGGCGACCTGGGTGCCGAAGCCATAGACTTCGTAGGGATCGCCCAGGCCGGTGTCGTGGTCGGTCTTGGCGGCGGGGGGGATGCTGTCCGCCGCGCCCAGGAGCTTGTGCTTGTCCGCCACGAAGGCCTTGGCGATCTCGGCGAGGGTGAGGCGGGTTTCGGCGTGGGAGCGCGAGCGCACGGCGCCCCCCTTGAGCTCCAGGTCCTCCGGGTCGGCCTCGAGCAGGAGGCCGGCCAGGCGCAGCACCTCCTGGCGGGCACGGAGCGCCGCCTGGAAGACGGCCTTCCCGCCCTGCATGGTGATGCGCGAGCTCGAGCTCGTGCCGCCGAAGGGATCGACCGCGGTGTCCACCGCCCCCATGAGGAAGCTCCCGAAGGGCACGTCCATCGTCTCGGCCGCGATCTGGCAGAGCACGGTCTTGCTCCCCTGGCCGAAGTCCACCACCCCGGCCGCCACCCGGACCCGCCCGTCCGCCGTGAGGAAGATGTGGGCCTCGGCGGGGGAGTAGGCGTTCCCCGTGCCGTAGAGGCAGCTCGCCACCCCCATCCCGCGCAGCCTCCCGTCGGGGGCGCGGCGGGCGCCGTTCCCGCGCCTCGCGCGCCAGCCCGAGGCCTCCTCCGCCTTGGCGAGGGTCTCCATGAGGCCGACGCTCTCGGAGAGGCGCTGGTTCCACGGGGTGCGCGAGCCGATCTTGAGCCCGTTGATGCGGCGCAGCTCGATGGGGTCGATCCCCAGCGCGCGGGCCAGCTCGTCCAGCTGCTGCTCCCCGGCGAAGTGCACCTGGGGGCAGCCCGGGCCGCGCATCTGGCCCCCGTAGGGATGGTTGGTGTGGACGCAGTAGACGTCCACCTTCACGTTGGGGATCTGGTAGGGCCCGAGGGCGTGGTAGGTGGCCCGCTTGAAGGCGGGGGGGTTGTCCCCGCCGTTCGCGGCGTAGGCCCCCTTGTCGAGGTAGACCTCCACCTCGGCGGCCACGATGCGGCCGTCGCGCGTCGCCCCCGTGCGCGAGCGGATGAAGGCGGCGTGGCGCTTGGAGGAGGCGATCATGCTCTCCTCCCGTGAGTAGACGAGCCGGACGGGCCGCTGGGCCGCCCGCGCCAGAAGCGCCGCCCGCAGGCACACGTCCAGGCTGGCCTCGCTCTTGCCGCCGAAGGCCCCGCCCGGGATGGTCTGGATGAAGCGCACCGAGGCCTCGCCCTTCAAGCCCAGGGCCCGGGCGACGTTCTGGCGCACGAGGAAGGGCTGCTGGGTGCTGCCCCAGACGGTACAGCCGCCCCCGGGAAGGGGGGCCACCGCCGCCGACTCCACCTCGATGTAGAGGTGCTCGATCGAGGGGGTCTGGTACTCGTTCTCCACGATCACGTCGGCGAGCCGGAAGCCCTCCTCGACGTCCCCGTTCCGGATCTTGGCGTGGTTGAGGAGGTTGCCCTCCGGCCAGAGCTTGGGCGCCCTGGGGCCCATCGCCGCGCGCGGATCCTCGGCCACCGGGAGGGGTTCGTACGCCACCCGGATGAGGCCCAGCGCCGCCTCGGCCGCCTCGGCCGTCTCGGCGGCCACGAGGGCCACCACGTCCCCCATGTAGCGCACCCGCTCGCGGGCGATGAGGGGGGCGCCCCGGCGGTGGCCGATCATCCTGATTTCATTGGGAAAATCGGCCCCCGTGAGGACCGCCGCCACGCCCAGCGCCCGGCGGGCCGCCGAGGCGTCGACCGAGAGGAGGCGGGCGTGGGCGCTGCGGAGCGCCCGCCCCGTCAGCATCCCCGGCAGGCGCAGGTCGTCGAGGTAGGTCGCCGTCCCGGCGGCCTTCTCCGGGGCGTCCAGGAAGGGGAGCGTCTGGCCGATGGTCGCTCCTCCCATATCCTTGGCTTCGGCCATGGTGTCCTCCAGGCTGCGGGAGCGGCTGATGAACGGGTCCTCAATCTACCGCCCGCCCCCGGGCTTGTCCACGAGGCGTTTTGGAGGCGGTTCCGCGTCCGGCCGATAGGGCATGGGCGAAGGGGGAGATGCCTTCCCGCGGAGACAGGCGGCGGGGGTCCTGTGCTATAAATGACGGCGCATGCGAGCGGATGGGCACGTCCGGACGAAGGGGCGGCGTCGATGGGCGTCATCAACCTGGAGAACATCGAGGCCGGCATGGTCCTCGCCGCCGACGCCAAGGCGCGCAACGGCCGGGTGCTCCTGCCCGCCGGGAACGCCCTCACCGGAAAACACCTTCAGATTTTCAAGGCCTGGGGCGTGACCGAGGCCGACATCGAGGGGGTGACGCGCCAGGACGTGGCCGCCGCCGCCGCCGCCGAGTCGCAGGTGGAGCCCCGGCTCCTCGAGCGGGCCCAGGCCATCCTCCAGGAGCGCTTCCGCCACGTGGAGGACGGCCACCCCTTCGCGGAGGAGCTCCGCCGGCTCTGCCTTCTCCGGACCGTGAAGAAGCTCTAGGAGACGGGGAATTGGCCATCCTCAACCTGCGGCAGCTCCTCGGCCCCGACGATTCGGTCCCCTCCCTCCCCACGGTCTTCCACCAGCTGGATGTGGCGGTGAACAACCCGCGCAGCTCCATGCGCCAGGTCGCCGAGATCATCAGCGCGGACCAGGCACTCTCCGCGCGGCTCCTCAAGCTGGTCAACAGCGCCTTCTTCGGCTTCCCCTCCCGCATCGAGACCATCACCCACGCCGTGACCATCGTGGGCATGCAGCAGCTCCGCGACCTGGCGCTGGCCACCTCCATCGTGCAGATGTTCAAGGGGATCCCGATCGCGCTCCTCAACCCCAAGTCCTTCTGGATGCACAGCATCGCCTCCGGCACGGCGGCCCGCATCCTGGCCTCCTACCACCAGGAGCCCAACGTGGAGCGCTTCTTCGTCGCGGGACTCCTGCACGACATCGGCCACCTCGTCCTCTACCGGCACCAGGCCGACCTGGCCAAGGAGACCCTCCTCCGGAGCATCGAGGCGGGCCGGGTGCTCTACCAGGTGGAGCGCGAGATGATGGGGACGGACCACGCCGAGGTGGGGGGCGAGCTACTCTCCTTCTGGAAGCTGCCGCCGAGCCTGGCGGAGGCGGTGCGGTTCCATCACCTTCCCTGCGGGTCCGGCCGGTATCCGCTCGAGGCCAGCATCGTCCATTTGAGCGACGTCATCGCCAACGCCCTCCAGTTGGGCACGAGCGGGGAGCGCCACGTGCCCCCCCTGGAGCCCCGGGCGTGGGACGGGCTCAAGCTCCCGGTCAGCATCCTCTCCCCGGCCGTCAGCCAGCTCGAGCAGCAGGTGGCGGGCGCCCTGGCGCTCTTCCTCGAGGACGCGCGATGACGCCCGACGCCGACGCCCGCATCCGGGAGCTGGAGGCCCGGCTCGAGTACCTCGAGGAGGTGAACCGCTGGACCCTCGGGACGCTCAACATGGTGTCCACGATCAACGACTTCCAGGCCGTCCTGAGCGGCGGCCGGGGAATGGAGCATATCCTCGCGGAGACCAAGCTCCGCCTGAAGCGGCTGGTGCCCTTCGAGGGGATGGCCTTCTTTTCGGTGCGCGAGGATGATCAGAGCTTCGTCCTGGCGGACTGCGAGCCGGAGGAGGCGCGCGGCCCGCTCCAGGCGGAGGCGGACCGCCTGATCGAGGAGGGCACCTTCGCCTGGTCTCTCTTCCAGTTCCGGTCGGTCCTGGTCCCCGCGGGGGACGGCCGCGGCCGCCTGCTCCTCCACGTCGTCTCCACGCGCTCGCGCACGCGCGGCATGTTCATGGGCGCGCTCCCCTCCCCCGACTCGAACATCTACGACGCCACGCTCAACCTCGTCTCCATCGTCCTGCTCAACTGCGCCTATGCGCTCGAGAGTTGCGATCTCTACCGGGCGCTCCACGACACCCACCGCTCCCTGGAGCAGACCGTCCAGGAGCGCACGCGCGAGCTCCAGGTGGCCCGGGACCGCGCCGAGGAGGCGAACCGCGCCAAGAGCGAGTTCCTCTCGAACATGAACCACGAGCTGCGCTCCCCGCTGAACGCCATCATCGGCTTCAGCGACGTGGTGCTGCTCAACTCCAAGGACCCCGAAACCGTCAGCCTGGTGGGGAAGGTGAAGGATGCGGGCAAGTACCTCGCCCGCCTCATCGAGGACCTGCTCGACCTCGACCGCATCGAGGTGGGCGGCGTGCGGCTGGACCTCCAGGAGGTCCAGATCAACCGCCTCGTGGCCTCGACGGTGGAGACCCAGCTCTCCCAGCTTCCCAAGGGCTTCTCCCTGGAGTGCACGCTGGACCCCGCCTGCGGCGCGGCGGTGTGCGACCCGACGCGCATCCGCCAGGTGCTCCAGAACCTGCTCGACAACGCGGTCAAGTACTCGCCCGAGGGCGGCACGGTGCGCATCCGCACCTGGGTCGAGGCGGGGGAGGTGCGGGTGAGCGTGCAGGACGAGGGGATGGGCATCGCTCCCGAGCACCAGAAGGTCATCTTCGAGCGCTTCCGCCAGCTCGAGTCCGGCCACCGGCGGCGGGCGGGGGGCCTCGGCATCGGCCTGAGCCTCGCCCAGCGCCTCCTCGCCCTGCACGGCGGGCGCATCTGGGTGGAGAGCCGGGTCGGCGGAGGAAGCGTCTTCACCTTCGCGCTGCCCATCCTGCGCGCCGCCGCCGAGGGGGCCGGCCTTCCCGCACCCTTCCCGGCCGGCCCGGGGGAGATGGACGAGCCCTGGGCCGGGCGCAGCGTGCTCATCGTGGACGATGTGGAGGACTACCATAAGCTCATGCGCCTCCTGATGCGGCAGGCGGGCCGCATCCTCTCGGCCTTCGACGGCCAGGAGGCGATCGAGCTGGCCCGGCGGGAGCGGCCCGACCTCATCCTCATGGACCTGCGCATGCCGGTGCTGGACGGCTTCGAGGCCATCGGCCGC
Source organism: Candidatus Tectomicrobia bacterium (assembly GCA_016192135.1). Classification (NCBI taxonomy): domain Bacteria; kingdom Pseudomonadati; phylum Candidatus Tectimicrobiota; species Candidatus Tectimicrobiota bacterium. The sequence continues at coordinate 20,515 of JACPUR010000036.1, forward strand.
CTCAAGGCCGACACTGCGACACAGGGGATCCCCATCCTCGGGGTGAGCGCCCAGGTCATCAAGGAAGACCGGGACCGGTGCCTGGCGGCGGGGGCGGAGGGCTACATCACGAAGCCCCTCGACCTCGACGCCCTGCGCCTCGAGATCGAGCGGGTGATGGCGTAGGCGGGAAAACATCGGGCGCTGGCCGCCGCGGGGGCATTGCGCCGCAGGGGCGTATGGCAATACGCCCCTGCGGAGTCTCTGCATGTTTTGTCCGCAGGGGCGACCGGCCGATCGCCCCTGCGGAGCCCCCGCCCGGTTCCGTAATCCCACGCATGAATGGGGGCGAACACCAGGTTCGCCCCTACGGAAATCATCCTTCCGGGAGAGGGAAACAATGGCCGCCTCGGATTCCCCGTCCCCTGGCATCCCCGGCCGCGAACTCTTCCCGGACTACCCCCGCGTCCCGGCCCTCTACCGGGCCGAGGTCGAGGGGTTGACCGAGGCGCAGCTCGACCGCAGGCGCCCCGAGAAGAGCTGGGGCCTCTGGTCCGTCCGGGACCAGGTGAGCCACATGGCGTCGGTGCCCTACCGGTGGATCCTCAACCGCTGGGGGGGGATCCTCTTCGGCGACGGCCTCCCGCGCGACCCCGAGCTCCTGCGCACGGGCTTCTCCGGCCGGATGATGAACCCCGCGCGCTTCCACGCCATCGGGGACCTCCTGGCCGCGCAGGAGGACGCCTTCGCCCTGGCCTGGGAGGTGCTGGGGCGCGAGACGCGGGGCTCGATGCGGGCGAAGGAGATCACCGAGCGCCTCCCGCCGGGGGCGCGCCGCCCGCCCGCCTACGAGGACGTGCGCGCGTGGCGGGAGCTCTCGATCAAGCCCCATCCCACGGGGGCCTGGCTGGACCCGGCCGACCCGGATCTCTTCCACTTCGACCTCGAGTACACCTTCCGTCACATCCTCTGGGAGGCGTACGCCCACCTGAAGACCATCCAGATGCACAAGCGGGCGGAGGGCCTGCCGCCCCGGTCCGAAATCCCGGACGAGGGCTACGTCCGCATCCTGACCTGGGAATAACGCTCCGACGGCCGCCCGAAAACCCGGGAAAATGCCCCCGAAAGCAGGAATAAATCGCAAAGTAAGTGGTTGCACATTCATTCACTTTCCCCTATCCTTTGAGGATCATCCACGATACGAAGCGGACCAGACCGAAAAAGGGCTTCTTTTCCGGCGGGGTCGCGGCCTTGACGCTTTTGGAGGGGTCCCTAGCGCGGCGCGGACCCATTCCGCGCCCGGACGATGCCAATTCCAAATAGGAGAAGGATCATGCGGCAACGATTGGCAACCGCGGCAACCGCTTTCTCCGTCCTGGCGTTTATTCTCTCCTTCGGGGCCGCGCACGCGGCCTGGCAGCCCACCAAGCCGGTCGAGTTTGTCATCCCGGCGGGCACCGGGGGCGGCGCCGATCTCATGGCCCGCTACATCTCCGCGCTCATCCAGAAGCGCAAGCTCGCGCCGGTGAATTTCCTGGTGGTGAACAAGTCCGGGGGCGCGGGGGCCGAGGGCTTCCTGCACGTGAAGTCCCAGAAGGGCAACCCCCACGTGATCATCATCACCCTCTCCAACCTGTTCACGACGCCCCTCGCCACGGGCGTGCCCTTCAACTGGAAGGACCTGACGCCCATCTCGATGATGGCGCTCGACTACTTCGTCCTCTGGGTGAACGCCGAGTCCCCCTACAAGACGGCCAAGGACTACATCGCCGCCGTCAAGGCCAAGTCCGGCCAGATGAAGATGGCCGGCACGGGGGCGAAGCAGGAGGACCAGATCATCACCGTCCAGATGGAGCAGAACTTCGGCCTCAAGTTCATCTACGTCCCCTTCAAGGGCGGCGGGACGGTGTGCGCCAACCTGGTCGGCAAGCACGTCAACTCCACGGTCAACAATCCCTCGGAGTGCCGCGGGCATTGGCAGGCGAAGCGCGTCCGCCCCTTGGCCACAATAGACACCGAGCGGATCAAGCTCCCCATGTGGGACACCATCCCGACCATGAAGGAGGCCACGGGGAAGGACATGTCCTACAACATGCTCCGCGGGATATTCGCCGCGCCGGGCATCCCCAAGGAGGCGCAGGAGTACTACATCGGCCTCATGAAGCGCATCACCGAGACCGCCGACTGGAAGAAGTACATCAGCGACAGCGCGCTCAAGCCCCAGTTCATGACGGGGCCCGACTACGTGAAGTGGCTGGAGGGGGCGGAGGCGCTGCACAAGGACCTGATGACCAAGGCCGGCTTGATCAAGAAGTAACGGGAAAGGGCCGATGCGGAAGATCGAAATCCTGACGGCTTTGGGCTTCATCGCCTTCTCCCTCGCGGTGATGGGGGAGGCGAATAAAGTCGGCGTCGGAACGCCAGGGAAGGCGTTCCAGCCGGGTTTCTTCCCGTTCTGGCTGGGCGCCCTCCTGGGCCTCTGCGGCACCGTCCAGCTCGTCCGGCTTTTCACCACGGGAGCGAGGGCTTCCTACGTCCCCTTTTTCCATGACCGGACGGCGTGGGTTTCCGTCCTCAAGATCGTCGCGACGGGGGCGGCGATGCTCATCCTCACCTACCTGGTGGGGTTCTACACGGCGGCCATTGTCTACATATTCGTCTATCTCCGCTTCGTCGGCCGCCACCGCTGGCCCGCCGTCCTCATCATGAGCCTCGGGATCCCCATCGCCAGCCACATCATCTTCGAGCAGGTTCTCCAGATCCTCCTCCCGCAGGGGATCTTCAGCGTCATTCCCTATTTCGGCTGAGCCCGGGAGAGCGGACCGTGTGGGAAACTTTTAGCGATCTCGCGTTCGGCCTCTCCGTCGCCTTCACCATCCCCAACCTGATCGCCGGGGCGAGCGGGGTCATCGCGGGGACCGTCATCGGGGTCATCCCCGCCCTGGGCCCCACCCAGGGGGCGGCCCTCTTCCTCCCGGTCATCTTCCAGCTTCCCCCCGCGACGGGCCTCATCTTCCTCTCGGGCCTCTACATGGGCTCGATCTACGGCGGCTCGGCCACCTCCATCCTCTTCAACATCCCGGGCACCCCCATGGCCGTGGCCAGCGCCTTCGACGGCTACCCCATGGCCCTCAAGGGGGAGGGCGCGCGGGCGCTCGCGGGCTCGGCCGTCTCGGCCTTCGTGGCGGGGTCGGTCTGCATCGTGATGTTCTCCTTCTTCGCCCGCCCGCTGGCGGAATACGCCCTCACCTGGGGCCCGCCCGAGTACTTCTCCGTCCTCATCCTCGCCTACGCCGCCCTGGCCGGGCTGGGGGGCGGAAGCGTCCTCAAGTCCGCGATGGCCACCATGATGGGGCTCATCTTCACCACGGTCGGCGTCGACATCGTCACCGGCACCCCTCGGGTCACGTTCGGCCTGGTGCCGCTCCTGGCGGGCATCAAGTTCCTGGTGGTGGTGGTGGGGGCCTTCGGGGTGGGGGAGCTCCTCCGTGCGGGGGAGGAGAACATCTTGGTGAAGGGCGCGGTCAAGGCCAAGGTGAGCTGGAGGGACGTGGCCGGCGCCGTCCGGGAGATGGCCGGCTACTGGAAGACCTTCCTCCGCTCCACCATCACGGGCTTCTGGATCGGGGTGCTGCCCGGCACGGGGGCGACCCCGGCCTCCTTCGTGGGCTACGGCCTCGCCAAGCGCTTCTCCAAGAACCCGGAGAAGTTCGGCAAGGGGGACCTCGAGGGCGTGGTCGCCCCCGAGTCCGCCGCCGCGGCCGCGGAGGTGGGCTCGCTCCTGCCCCTGGTGACGCTGGGCATCCCCGGCTCCCCGACGGCGGCGGTCATCCTGGGAGCGGTCATGATCTGGGGCCTCCAGCCAGGGCCGCTCCTGATGAAGGACCACCCCGAGGTCGTCTGGGGCTTCATCGCCAGCATGTACATCGCGGCGGGCCTTTCTTTGATCCTGAATCTCTTCTTCATCCCCCTCTGGGCCCAGATACTCCGCATCCCCTTCACCGTCCAGGTGCCCCTGATCATGCTGCTCTGCTTCATCGGGGGCTACACCGAGAACAACACGCTGCCCACCATGTGGCTCGTCCTGCTCTTCGGCCTCGTAGGCTATCTCTTCAAGAAGCTGAACTACCCGCTGGCCCCCCTGGTCGTGGGGGTCGTGCTCGGGGAGGACACGGAAACCGCCTTCCGCCAGAGCCTGATCATCTCCCAGGGGGATTTCAGCGTCTTCCTCACCCGGACGACCTCCCTCGTCCTCCTCCTGGGAGCCTTGGCCCTTTTCCTTTACCCGGTCGTGATGGATTTCCTGCAACGGCGCCGGGCGGCCGGCGCCCCGGCGGCCCACCCCCCTTTCCCGGCCTAGCGCCCTCCGCCCCCTGTCCTTTCTCAAGATGACATTGGCTTCATTTTCGATATAATTCATCCGTCCCTGGTTTCACGTGCGGCACCGGGTTCCCGGGCGCGGCGTCTAATCCGGATTCATGCGAAGGCAGAAGCGAGATGCTCGATTACCTGCTGACCAGCCTCACCGCGGCCTTGACGTTCCAGTTTCTTCTCGAACGCGTCGCCTTCCTGCTCACGGCCCTCGCCTACGTCATGCGCGACATCCTGCTGCTGCGCAGCCTGGCGGTGGTTTCGGGGGTGCTGTGGTTCGTCCTGATGTACTTCGCCGGCTTCTCCTCGCTCGCCCTGGTCGAGCAGTCCCTCCTGCTGACCATCAATGTCGTGCGCATCGTCATGCTGGTGAAGGAGCGCCGGGGCGTCTCCTTCACCGAGGAGGAGCAGGAGCTCTACCGCACGGTGTTCAGCCGATTCTCGCCGGTGGAGTTCCTCAAGATCATCCGCCTGGCGGAGTGGCGGAACGGGGGGCCGGGCGAGCTGCTCGCCGTCCAGAACCAGCCGGTGAACCACCTCATCATGATCTACAACGGCGAGGTGGCCATCGTGAAGGAGGATCACGAGGTGGTCCACCTCCGCGACGGGACGATGATCGGGGAGATGTCCTTCCTGCGGGGCGGGAACGCGACGGCCACGGTGCGGGTCGTCCGCCCCACGCGGTACGTGGCCTGGCCGCAGGAAGACCTGCGGAAGCTGCTGCGCCGGAACCCCACCATGGACGTGGCGATGCAGTCGGTGCTGAGCGCCGACCTGATCAACAAGCTGACGTCCGAGACGGCGGCCGTCGCGGCCAGCGCCGGCGCCAAGTGAGGGGCCTCCGGCCGGGCGGGGAATTTTGCCTTTTCCGCCCATCCGGAGTATAAAATCCGGAAAGGTCGGCAAAGGGGAACGGCGGGAAGTCCGATGGCGCCGGAAAGGCGAGGGATGCGGCCCAAAACCCGGTTATTGACCTGCCTCGTCCTCGGCGGCAGCCTTTGGGTTGCGGGCTGCGCCGCCCTTCTCGATCCCGACCGCGAGCGCAACAACCTCCTTTTCACCGACAAGGACATCGACGAGATATTCAAGTCCTACCAGAAGGACGCCACCCAAGCCAAGGAGCGCCGCGCCGCCGAGCTGAAGGGGGCGGTCAAGCGGGTCGACGTGACCCGGAAGGAGGGGGAGAAGGACTTCCTCGTCTCCGTCCACCTGGAGAACGCCTCCCTCAAGGAGGTCGTCGAGATTATCCTGGCGAAGACCGAGATCCCCTTCTTCCTCCAGGACGTCAAGCTGGCGGGCCTCGTCTCGGGACGGTTCGAGAACGTCCCCTTCATCCGCGCCATCAACATCATCCTGAATTCCGAGGGCTACTCGGCCAGCATGTCCGAGGAAGGCATCCTGTTCATCCGGGCCTCCTACGACGGCCCCGGGGCCCCGGCGGCGCCCGCGCCTGAAACCGCCCCGCCCCCCCCGCCGCCTTCCGCCCCCGGGCCGGGGCCGGCCTCGGGCGTCCAGCCGCCCAGCCGCTTCAGCGATTCCTTCCCGCCGGCCATGTTCCGGCGGACCACCCTCATGGTGCAGAACGTTCCCCAGGCCCCGGCCGCCCCGCCGCAGCCGCCCGGCCTCCCGCTCCCGCAGCCGCCCGGCGCCCCGCTTCCGGAGCCGCCCGGTTTCCCGCTCCCGCAGCCGCCCGGTCTCCCGCTCCCGGAGCCGCCCGGGGCGTCGCGGAAGCCGCCCCAACCCGAGGTGTCGGTCGAGTACCCCCTGCAGCACCTGAATTCGGAATCGGCGGACAAGATACTGAACCGCCTCTTTCCCTCGGACGCGGCGGCCGGCGCCCTGCCGGGAGCCATCCCCGGCATCGGGATCGGCGCCGGGCCGTCGGAGCCCGGCGCGGAACCCGTCCGTTTCGGCATCGAGGCCACCCGGAACACGGTGATCATCCGGGGACCGAGGGACCAGGTCCTCAAGATGCGGAAGATTCTCCAGACCATCGACCGCGAGCCCCAGCACGTGCTGATCGAGGTGCTCTTCCTCGAGGTGAGCGCCGATGCCCTGGAGTCCCTCAACATCGCAATCGCCGACTTCTTCCGGCACCGGTTCGGCAGCCTCACGACCAATATCGGGTCCGAGACGCTGCGCGCCCTCACCTTCACCTACAACCGCGCCCCGGACGCCTTCGTCGAGTTCCTCCGGTTCAGGGGGGGCATCGATCTCCTCTACCGCAAGAACCTGGCCCGCGTCATCGCGCGGCCCTACCTGGCCTCCCTGACGGGGAAGACCTCGGCCCTCAAGATCACCGAGGACCGGAGCATCGTGGTCCAGAGCGTCGAGGGCGGCGCCGCCGTCGCCTCCACCAAGGAAATCTCGAGCGGCGTCGAGCTCAAGATCACGCCCACCGTCCACCTCTCGGGCTCGATCAACATGGTGGTCGAGGTCGAGGAGTCCGAGTTCATCCCC